>NZ_OZ334583.1:0-38871 GCF_976982775.1 Salinicola sp. NYA28a | reverse complement strand
ACCGACTACTCCATGCCCGGCGCAATCGGCCGGGGTTCAGCATTGAAAGTCAGGCACTCTGCCTGGACGTGATCACCGACGCTGATATCGTCCTTCCTGAACTGCCCCTTGCCTCGCTCGAGCATGGCCAGTATCGGCCCTGGTGGGACGTGGTAGTCGAGCGTTTCGGGAGCCATCATTTCGATCGCGCTAATCCGGCCAGTCGGATCGATGAAGGCGACTGATAGTGCGACATGGGTGTCTTTCATCCAGACAGCGGGGGTCGTGGGCTCGCGCCACACGAACAACATCCCTTTGCCGATGTCTTCGCGGCCAGACAGGCCGCGTTGTTGTTGATCCTTGGTAATGGCGACAGGATAGAGGTCGCTATGGTCAGCAACCGTGACGCGGCAGCTCTCCATGGGGGGCGCATGGTTAGTACCATCGGCCATCGCGTGCCAAGTTGCGACCGCTGCTAGCGACGCTGTGCCGGCGACCATGACTACCTGGTTGCATTGAAATTTTGTAATGAGGCGTCTTATACTGTGAAGCATCAGCCGAGTTCTCCTTTGCGCTGATATCCGCGCCCGCTGGCAATGCCGTGCCTATAGCGGGCGTTTTCATTTCTGTCCGTCCTACCCTGTTTCCTTCTCACCTCGAAACGCTCGAAAGTATGTCGTTCGGGAAATCTTGTAACGTGCGCATACCTCGGTGATCGAGCACACGTCAGCATCGACAAGCGCTTTGATCTCCGCCTTCTGTGCGTCAGTGAGCGACTTGGGTCTGCCACCGACGCGACCACGTTTGCGGGCAGACTTGAGTCCCGCGGTAGTCCGCTCGATAAGCTGCTCGCGCTCGTTCTCCGCGTAGGCCGCGTTCATCGCGAACATTAATCGCCCGGTTGGCGTGCGAGTGTCAATTTGCTGGGTCGTCGAAACAAATTCGATCTCGTTCTGGTTGAACCATTCCATGAGACCCAGCAAGTCGCCTGTCTTACGCCCCAGTCTATCGATCCGCCAAACCACGAAGGTATCGCCTGGCCGGAGCGCCTTGAGTGCCTGCGCTTGCTCGGGAAGAAAATCGACACCACTCACCTTGTCCTGGTAGACGACATCGCAACCCATGGTCTCGAGCGCGTCGAGCTGCAAATTCAAGTTCTGTTGCTCTTTCGACACGCGGGCATACCCGATGGTGCGTCCGACTTTAAGCGGCTGAGTCTGGCGATCATTGTCGTCGATCATGGTACTTTCTCGATGTTGCAAAACCACCGTTTTTGGAACTTTGATTTTGAAACAGGTTTTGAAACATCTCAACCCCCTTTTTCGACTCTTTTCAGGCTTCCAGCGACGGGTGCCAGAAACGGTCGTTTTTGGCACCCATGCCGACTAGGCATATGGACCCGTTTTAAAGGTCCAGTGACCTCTGTTGGGGTTTGGGCTGCGGGACGGCCGGCGAAGCTGTCGACGACTGTCGAGTGGTCGCTGTGGTGTCTTCGGTCGACTTCTCAGGCACCGGCGTCTGATCGTCTAATGGCGTCAGCAACTTGATCAGCCGTCGACCGCTCACGATGCTGACCCGATCGTGTCCGTTGGCCAGCGCCCGCGGCAGCTTCCCGGTTCGCCCGGTATGAATGAAGATTCCCCAGCACTCGTGGCGATCGACAAGGGCGCAGAAATCCCGCATGTGTCGCGCGTTGATGTGATTCCGGTAGCGCTTCGCTTGAATGATGTAGCGCTTGCCCGCGATCTCGACCTGGCCGTCAATGCCGCCGTCGCCGCTATAACGCTCGTTGCGACGAACCCTTTGGCCACGCTGCTCGAATGCCTCGAGTATCGCTTCCTCGAAGACGAAAGGATCGATCTTCCGGAGATAGGCCAGCTTCTGCTCGAACCGGGGTATGTGGGGGAGTTTGGCGATGACCCGGCGCGCCGACCGCTCGCGGCGTCGCTGGCTGGGCCTGCGGATGCCCAGAATCTTTCTCAGTAAGCGCCAGAAGATGCCCGCATTGAACAACACAAGAAGGGCCAGCGCGCCGCCAACCGGGATCGCCTGTTCGAGAGACATGGTAGCTCCATCAAAAAAGCGAGCCCTGGGGCTCGCTCTTGGGGTCGTGGGAATGAATCAGTCGTGGAATCCCCACTGCAATTCACCGCCACTGCCAGGCTGAGTTTCGCAGATTCGACCACTGATAATCGTGCCCTTGCTGAACTGCTGACCATTGATATAACAGTAGTGCTCACGGGGTGCTGGTACAGTGGGACGCCGGGTCAATGCATGAACACGGGCCTCGAGCTCCCCGACCTTCATGCGCAGGCTATCCACTTCGGCATTGGTCTGATTGACCGATTGGGAACTGGCACAGCCTGTAAGTGCCCCCAGCAAAACGATCCCTAAAACCTTTTTCATGCTCCAAGCTCCTTACTTCGGAATGTAGCGGGTATTGTCAACGACTCGGCCATATCCCGCGTTTCCTTGTTCCATAGGAACAACGCTTCCGTCCGCCTGATAGAGCTCGAAATACCAGTAGTTCCTGCCCATGCACCCGTGTGGGCGATATTCATTGTTGCCGTACATCCGGCAGGTCTCGTTTTTATGGTACTCACCATTGTAAAACGTGGCGTTACCATATTTCTGAGACATCGCAAACTGCGGGTCGTAACTCTCTTTCGATGCGCACGATGAATAGTTCGGTAGCGGCGACTTTCCCTCCTTGAGCCGATCCATCATGGCGTCATAGGGGCCTTCGCAGTTTGATCCCCCAGGAAAGCCCGCGGGCAGACATAGCCAGTTGGCACACTCGTCGTCCGACGCGGCCATCGCTGAGTTGGTGGCACCGATCCCGCCGGCAAGGGCGATGGCAAGGATCAGGGATTTGTGAATCATGCTGCCTCCTTCTGTTGGGGGAGTTTGAGTTTTTCGTTCGCGAAGCTAAGCGCGTAGATGATGGCCAGGTAGCCGCCATAGACCGCGCCACAAAGCGCAAGACCGATCGACATGCGCCCCATGCCTTCCCAGTCCGGGGTTTCGGGGAAGAAGTAGTAGAAAGCCACGCCCATCAGCAGGCAGACAGCGATGGAGCCGATGAACCAGGCAACCAGTCGATAAAAGAAGACGAGGGCTTTGGTCAGGAAACCCGTCCCCACGATCGCGGACCAGCGAATCGTGCCAGTGGCGCCTCGGCGCAACGCGCCACCGATCACCTGCCGGCGACGGTGGCTGCGTGCCTGCTTGGCCTTGTCGCGCTTGAGGCGGCGAGAGTCGAGAACACGCTCTTTCTCTTTCTGGAAATCGACGACCCTTGGCATGGCCATATCTCCTATCTAATCCGGAAGTCCTCTAAACTGCGGCCTTCCTCTTCGATGTACTTCCTGAGCCACTTTGGTCTGGGGCCGTAGCCGCTCCAGGTATGAAAGGGGTTCTCAGGGTCTCGGAACTTTGGGGGATGTTTCGACTGCCCCCCTTGCGTAGCAATGTTGACCGGCACGAACTCGATCCGGGTTACTGGCACCTGCTTTTCCTTCTTCTGGCCTATTTCGTCGTTCTTATCGCCCTGTCGTCTTGACATCTCGTTGAATCCTTATAGGCTAACGATATCATCTGAAACCATACTTTCAAGACATAATTACCTTATGCATATGCAATCGCTTACACGTCGATGCGCAGCCTTCTCATTGGCAGTTCTCATGGCGCCGGCTACCTTAGCCGCTTCACCGGTGGAAGCGGTAGAAAAGCCGATCGCCGCCTCCGTCATCGCGCTCGCAAAGCGATGCGCACCTGAGGTCCATCCTCTGACCATGGCGTACCTGGTTGCACAGGAGTCTTCCAATCGACGTTTGGCCATCAATATCAACGGTGGGGGTAGTTTATCGCCAAGGACTGAGGATGAGGCCATTGCCATGGTCGAACGCCTGAGCGCTGAGGGCGCGAACTTCGATGTGGGCTATGGCCAGATCAACTCCGGTAACTTTGGATGGCTAAATACTAGTGCAGTAGAATTATTTGACGGCTGCAAAAATTTGAAAGCAGCGCAAACTATTCTCACAGCATGTTACGGAAAAGAAACAAACGCCAGTACCGAACCTCAGCGCGCGCTGCGAAATGCCTTTTCCTGCTACAACACCGGCAACTCGGAAAACGGTTACCGAAACGGCTATGTGGCCTCCGTCCAAAGCATTGCGGACGCCCATCGCGTTCCTGAATTATTGCCGACCGAAACGGCTTCCGCAGCCAGTAGCGAACCATCACAGGGCGAGCCCGAAACACCGGACTACGCCAAGGATGCCTTTAGTGCCGACAAAGGCGATGCCTTCGCTAACAGCGATGGTGGCGCCTTTGAAAACCCACAAGATACCACGGCTGTAATGGGTGATAGATGAACGCAACGATCCGGGTCTATGTGCTGACACAGCCGTATATCAACGAGCGGAAAGACAAGGGGGTGATCACCAACGTAACCATCCATCGAATACAGCGGATATCAGGAAAGGAGTGGTTGCCAATTTTCCATATCACTGAGGAAAGCGATCAGGAGGTCGCTTGCGTTATCAAGGCGAAGGACACGGGTAACGTCCGGTACTGGTCCTCTCTGGATAAATTGGCCGAGTGGATACGTGAGGAAATGGAAATCTATTTCCCACAGCTCAATCTCGGAAACGTCGAATTAATCTGCCAAGGGGAAAATCTGAATGAGAGCAATTGAGCACAAGTCGCTGGCCTTCGTCGCAGCATTGATGGCCTTCTTCGCAACCTCGCCGGCGTTCGCGCAGGTCAGCACTGCCGAATCGTCTTTCGCCAACCTCGAAGACTGGTTGATGCAGTGGATTCCGGCCGCTGCGACCGTAATCATCATTGTCTGTGCCCTGGTGTGGATGATCGGCTGGCTGCCCATGGTCTGGGCTGGTCGCATCGTCATCGGTTGCATCATCATCGGTTCGGTGTCGGCGATCCTGGGCTTCTTCGGCCTGAGCTGATCGCATCATCATCGCCAGCAACCCAGCGGCGGGCTTACCGCCGCTGACTCATTGAGGGCCACCCATGTTCACTTTGTACAAAGGCGCGACGCGACTGCCCACGTTCCTGGGTGTCCCTCGCACCCCCATGATCGTCACGTTGATGGCCTGCGCCACGCTCTGGCTGCACATCCAGCTATGGGCACTGCTGGTGCTCTTCTTCGCGTGGTTTATCGAGTTTTGCATCTGCAAGCACGACGATCGCGCCTTCCGAATTCTGGCCCTGTGGTTTCGTACCAAGGGAATCAATCGCATCAGGACGGCCGTCAGCCACCGCCGGTTCAACAAAGGCGACGAGAAGAATCCCCTCGATGTTTGGCAGGGATCTTCCTACTCACCCATGAGCAACGTTCGCGAGGATCAGTAAATGCTAAAACCCGCAGCACGACGCTATCGCGGTGAGCAGGCCGCAGCGCAATACATTCCGTTCCGAAGCCACGTCACCGAGAACATCATCAGCACCGAGAATGGCGAGTATGTGACGACCTTTCGTGTCCGGGGGCGAACCTACGAAACGGCGTCTGACCAGGAGCTGATTCAGTGGTGTCTCGACCTGAACCACATGCTGAAACAGGTAGGCGACGAACACGTCTCGTTCTGGACACACCTGCACCACAGGAAGGTCGACGCCTACCAGTCGGCCCACTTCCCGACGAGCTTTGCCCGACGCCTTGATGAGAACTACGCGGCCAAGTTCGCCAAGCAGCCTACGATGGCCAACGACCTATATCTTTCTGTGGTCTACAACCCCGTCGGTGATGCCACGCAGCGCTATCTCTCCAAGATGGAGAAGCTGAGCCGTGACGACATCCGGGAGCTGCAACAGGAGGCCATCGAGGACCTGGAGAGCATTTCCAGCCAGATAATGGGGGGAATGAGCCGCTACGGAATCGAGCGCCTGGGCGTGTACTACCGAGATGAGACCGGCGAGGTGGCACCTACCGTCGTGATGAACGATGCCGACGAGGATCTGGACGAGGACGATCTGCTCGACGACAACAAGTTCACGGCACCCGACATCAAACAGGCAATCGGCAAGCAATACGCTTATTCCGAACCGCTCGAGCTCTTCTCGTTCCTGGTCAACGGAGAGTGGCAGCCAGTCCTGATCGGGCGCCGGAAGATTAGCGAGACGCTGCAATACAACCGAACGGTAGCCAGCATGTTCGGTGACATCATCCAGATTCGACAGCTCGATGGTGTTCGTTATACCGCGGGCATCGAGATCCGCGACTACGAGCCGAGCACCGAGCCGGGTCAGCTCAACAAGTTCCTGGCAGCCGATTTTGAATTCGTGCTGACCCAAAGTTTCAAGTGCATGGGCCAGCACCAGGCCCGGACCTATCTCACGCGGGCGCAAAAGGCCATGCGTGAGACCAATGACCTCGCCGTTTCGCAGACCGACGAACTGAGCCTGGCAGCGAATGATCTGGTCAGTGGTGATTTCGTGTACGGTTGGCACCACGCTACCCTGCATGTGTTTGGTCACAAGAATCGGACGGCGGCGAAACGAGCCAGCATCGCGCGCACGATGATGAACAACTGCGGCGTCTCCGCGCAACCGATCGGTATGGCGTCAGAGGCCGCCTACTACGCGCGCCTGCCAGGCAATCAAGCTCTGGTTCCCCGACCCACGCCAGTAACGTCGAAGAACTTCCTGTCGTTCTCGAGCTTCCACAACCTTCACACCGGTAAGCCTCGGCTGAACCCCTGGGGTGATGCCGTGGCCATGCTCGAGACGACTGCCGGAAGCCCTTTCCATTTCAACTGGCACCCTACCCCGCTGCATGCTGACTCAGTGGGTAAACGCCCTGCTGGCCACACCCTGTTCCTGGGCAAGACCGGCGAAGGTAAGACGACGTTGATGAACGCATTGTTGACGTTCTCTACCAAGTACAAGCCGCGGAACTTCATCTTTGACCGCGACCAAGGCATGCGCCAGATGGTGATGGCGCTGGGGGGCTACTACCGCGTGATGAGGGAGGGCGAAGCCAGCGGATTTCAGCCGCTTCAAATGGAGCCGACACGCACCAACATCGCCTTCGTCAAGCGGCTGGTTCGAGTCTGCGCCGAAACGACGCTAGGCCGTCAGCTTGATCCCCAAGATGTGGTCGCGATCAACGAAGGCGTCGATGAAGTCATGGGCGACGAAAGCCAGTTCTCCCTTGAAGAACGGACCATGACCACGCTCATGCAGCAGGTGCCGGACCCCGAGCGGACCGACGCCGACAGCAAGAGCACCCTGGTGGAGCTTCTGAGCCCCTGGTGCGAAGGTGGCCAGAATGGCTGGTTGTTCGACAATACCCACGATGAGCTGGACATGAGCGTTCGCGACATCATGGGATTCGACCTCAGCGAGTTCATTGTCGAGAAGGATGAGCCGGCCCCTGAAACCCGCGCGCCGATGCTGATGTATCTGCTGTTCCGCATTCGTAAGACGATCGATGGCACCCGGCCAACGATCGTGTCGATGGACGAGTTCCACAGCTACCTCAACGATCCGATTATGGATATCGAGATCAAGCGTGGGTTGAAAACAGACCGTAAGAAGGACGCCATCTACGTCTTCGCGACCCAGGAGCCTAACGACGCTATCGAGAGTCGCATTGGTCGCACCGTGATTCAGCAGATCGCTACGACCGTGATGTTGGCCAACCCACAGGCGAGTCATCGAGATTACGTCGAAGTCATGAAGCTGACCGAAGAAGAGTATCGCCAGGTTGCATCGATACCCGAAGGATCGCGGCAATTCATGGTTAAGCAGGGGTCAATGTCGACGATGGCACGGCTTAACCTGGCGGGAATGGACCGTGAAATCTCGATCCTTTCTGGAACGCCAGACGGAGCGGAATTGTGCGACAACATTATCGAAGAACTGGGCACCGACGATCCAGACGTTTGGATGCCTGAGTTCTGGAAACGTCAAGGAATCGCATGAAGGGGAAGCGACCATGATTAAACATGTATTGACAGCCGCAGTGTTATCCGTGGGGTTTACAGCAGGTGCAGCCCACGCACAAATTGCGACGCTGGATATGAATTCTATGGCGCAACTGACACAGCTTGAAGATTCAGTCAAGCAACTACAGCAGCAGTACCAAAAACAGATAGAGCAACTGGATGCGATTACAGGGACATCGGGAATGGGGTCGATAGGCGGTAATTCCGCCTATGATGCTGCACAAAAGTTCCCAGAGCAGTGGGACGACGTATATGGAAGCTCAAATGCGTATTCATCGAACGCTGAGCAAACTATTAGCAGCCTCGACAATGAAATCAGTAACATGACAAACGATGAGGCAATTGAGTACACGCGACAGAGGTCGAGGACTAAAAGCGCTCATGATCGAGCGGTTCTGCAAAAAATCTACGACGATAATCGCCAGGAGCTGGAAAACCTCTCAGAGCTACAAGAGGAAATTAAAACCGCAACGACGCAAAAAGAAATAGAGGACCTGCAAGCCAGGATCAATGTATCTCAAGGCACAATCGATGCACAGAACATGAGGCTTGCAAACATGATTGGTTTGCAGGGCTCCCAGTCTCAAATGTACGAGGACCAAAGACGACGTGCAGTTATGAAAGGAATCGTGGGTGATAAAGATTCAATGTCCTCAACCAACTTATCATGGGGTAATTAAAATGAGCTTAAAGAGCGTTCTGGTCTTGGTCACGGCGGCGGCAATCATGATGCTTTCTGGTTGCAATGACGAAGATCCCAAAACTGTAGAGTGGTGGTCTCAGCATGATTCTGAGAGGAAGGAGTTCGTCGAAGAGTGCAAAAATGATAGCGCAGAAGCCATGTCCACCAACTGCCAAAACGCTATGAGAGCTGAGTCGAAAGATGAGATCATCGGTGACAAACGGTCTCTAAAAAGCTCTAAAATTTCCCTGGACGGAAACTAATAAAGGAGGGGCGAAGTGGACTTTACATTTGTCGCAGACCTGTTCGATATCCTCGACACTGTTGCTACCAATTACGCTATCGAGAATATTTCAAACACGATCACACTTATCGTCCCCATAATCAGCTTGGGCCTGGCGGTTTCACTGTTGATCCAAGGGCTATTCATCATGTTCACGCCCGCCTCCGGTGAACCGCTGTCCGGTTTGTTCCTTAGGTTTGCTCGCTACGCAGCGATTCTTGCAATCGCAGGAGCCGGCGGATTATACCAAACCGATTTTGCTTCTACTGCGTTGAGCTTGCCCGACCAGCTATCCTCCGCTTTGTACATGGGAGGCACTGGTGCCTCAAGCGATAGCATGGGTAGCGTTATTGATTCTGCCGCAAACAAAGGTGGCATTTTGGCTAAAGAGGCCTTCGATAACATTGGCTGGAGCTTTGACAGTATCGCTTCTCTTTATATTGGGGTTCATATACTTGTCAGCACCTTCTTCCTTTGCGGTATCGGCGCCGCCTTTATTCTAATGGCGAAGCTTATGCTCGCCATAATTGTCGGTCTTGGCCCTATCTTTATATTCGCCTTGATGTTTGATGGCACAAAAAGATTGTTCACGCCGTGGATTGGCGCGCTCTTTAACTACGTTCTCCTTGCAGTCCTAGTGACAGCAGTATTTTCTATTATGAACACCTTTTATGAGCAGGTTATCACGCAAGCGCTACAGGATGAAAACTCAGACAAGATATCTACGGTGATGGAGTCCGGAATACTCGTTATTGTTACTACATTCATCATGTTCAAGATGCCAGGTCTGACATCTTCAATCACTAGCGGAATCGCGGCCACCTATGACGGATATCGAAGCGCATCAAGGGGTGGAGGTGGCAAATCACTAGGCTCCAATGCTGGGGCAGGTGCTGGAGAGGCAAGTAGGCTGTCACGAGCAGCGGGTGCAGCGAAATCGGGTGCCGCTTCCGCCGGCGCTGGAATAAGAGCTGCCGGTGGTGCAGCGGGGCAAGCAGCCGGCGCTATTCTCCGTTTCGCGCGACAAAGATAGCATTTAGATCAACAACTTGGGGCGCCCGACGAAGGCGCTCTTTCTTGCGCCTGAATTATGTCTTGAAAATGTACTTTCAGGGTATAATATAAAGGTACTGAGTCACAGCAAAGGGATAGCTGTATGCGTTCTGTTCTGTTCGGCCTCCTGTTGGTCCTAACCGTTACCGGTTGCGCGTCATCACCAACGCCCCCTCCTGAGCCAGATATGTCGAACCTGGTTGATGTCAACCGATACGTCCCAGAGGAAATCGATAGATCCAAAGTGCAAGCCAACGCTACTGGTCAAGGGAGCCAGGAATAATGCTTCGAAACAAACGCAATCGCCGAGATACAGGCACGGCAACCGATCAAACCGCTCCCACCCAGGAAGAAGAAGGTATCGAGCGCGACAAGCTGAAAAGCCACATGGCGCGACGGGGCACGTTGGAAGCTGACCTTTTCTTTGAGATCAAGAAATCACGCTCGCTGGCTTGGAAGGTGGCAGCCGGCGGATTCTTCTGCGGCATAGTGGGACTCGGCCTAGCGGGTTTCACACTCCACCGGTATGCCCAGCCGATCGCTTCACAGCTACTAACGCTGGACTCCGATACGGGAATCGTTGAGCCAACGCAACTGGTGACCAGTCAAAAAAGCTATGGAGAAGCAGTCGACGCGGGATATGTCGCACGCTACATCCAGGTTCGAGAATCATATAACTACTATCAACAGCAAACGCTTTACGACACTACGATGTTGATGTCGAGCCGCACAGTGGCACAGCCCTACGCAGCTCAATTCGGCGGTCAGAACAGCCTCGACAAGCGCTGGGGTGATTCCAAGGTTGTGAGAGTGGAAATCAACTCCGTTATCGCGAACCCACAGACCGGCCAAGCGACCGTTCGCTATACCACTCAAAGGCAGGATCGAGGCCAGCGATTACCTGACCCCGAGCAACACTGGATCGCGACTCTTTCCTATGAGTACCCCAACCGGACCATGGACGTTGATGATCGCTACAAGAACCCTCTTGGGTTTTTGGTAACGAGCTTCGACAAGCATGCCGAAAACACTGGGCGCTGAGGGGAGTCGACATGAAAAAACCAATCATCGTACCAGTCTTGGCTCTAGCCCTGAGCGCCGCGCCGCTTGCTGCTCATGCTGTCGATAGAGGGCGCGATTCCCCCTACGACTATCGGATCAAGACCGTTGAATATAATCCGATGGATACCGTGCGGGTCGATGGTGTCGTTGGCATTGCAACCCAGATTCAGGTCGCCCCCGACGAACAATATGTCACCCATGCTTTCGGTCAAGCCGGGGCCTGGGCATTTACGCATGTCGAAAACAACTTCTTCATTCGCCCGATGGCTGAGGAGAGCGACACCAACCTGACCATCGTTACCAATAAGCGTACTTACCACATCCTCCTTCACTACATCGGTAGCTACACGGCCGAAGAAAACGGCCAGGAAGTCGAAAAGTTCATACATACGCCTTGGTCGATGCGTCAGGCCACGGTGTCAGTTCGATTCGACTACCCGATGGAGGACATGGCAAAGGCAAACGCCGAGCTGCAAGATCGGCGCGTTCAAGAGGCGCTGGACCGAGCCGATCCGGCTGAAGCGGTCAATCTGGATTACCGCATGTCGAATGCGGTCGGCTCACGATCGATTCAGCCTCTGAATGTTTGGGACAACTACTCGTTCACCTATTTCAAATTTCCAGCTAACGCCACTCTCCCGACAGTGTTCGTGATTGGCCCCAACGGCGAAGAAACGGTTGCCAACGTCTCTGTCGAAGGCGAAAACAACAACATCCTGGTAGCCAGCCAGACGGCACGTGAATGGCGCATCCGGTATGGAGATAAAGTCGTTGGCGTCGTCAACGGTGGATTCAACCCCTCCATCGGCGGAAGCACCAGCGGAACCGTGTCGCCAAACGTCAAACGTGTGATGAGGGACAGTGAAGGGGGTGACCAATGAGTTCTCGAGACGTAGATGTCGATCAAGTGATCGACGGCAACAATGAGAATGCCGGTACTCCGCCTGATGATAACTTCGACGATCGTGAAGCCTTTGATCCTGGCAATCGGAAGCGTGTTCGGGGTGCGAAAGGCTTTGTTCTCCTCATGAGCCTAGTGGTTCTAGGCGCGCTCGTAATACTTGGCATTAGGCTTTTAAAAACAGACGAAGAAGTTCAACCAGACAACAACCCCAACACCCAGCCGGCGACCAGTTCGCGTTATCAGTTTGATAGCGCACCGCCGGCGCCACCTCAGCCCCAGCAGCAGGAGGCGCCCCCCTCCCCCGAACCGACACCACAAGTGGCTGTGCCTGCGCCGGAGCCTGATAACTCGTTTCGTATGCCGCCACCCGATAGTGACGACGAAGAAGCGATGACACCTGAACAGCGTGCCATGCAACGTCGGCTGGCCAATTTCGAGAATTTCGATTCGCCCATCGACTCATCTGGAAGCGGCGCCGGCGGCGGGCAACAGGGTTCGGGTCAGCCTAGCGACGACAGCCAGTCATTCTTTGGCAAGCTCAACAGTGGAGAAGTTGCACGCGCAAAGGCCTCTCGTCTCGAGCACCCGTCGATGACGGTGCCACAGGGCACCATGATCCTGTGCGGAACGACAACGGAACTCGACACCACCGTGCCCGGCCAGGTTGGCTGTATGGTCAGTCGGGAGGTCTATTCTGCTGACCGACGCGTCCGCCTAATCGACAAGGGCGCTCAGATTTCGGGGCTCATTGGTAGTGGCATCCAACACGGTCAGGCACGCGTTTTCGTTGCCTGGAACCGTCTGCGTAATCCCGACAACACTGTCATCAACATCGACAGTTCGGGCACTAACGCACTGGGTTCCGCGGGGATTCCCGGCCAGGTCGACACCCACTTCTGGGATCGTTTTGGCGGCGCGCTACTGGTCAGTGCTTTCGGTGATCTGGGTGATGCCGCGGTGCAATCACTGGCAGACAACGCCGGGGACAGCAACACGAACATCAACCTGAACAACACTTCATCCACCACCGACCAGCTCGCTCAGGAAGCCTTGCAGGCCACGATCGACATCCCCCCAACGCTCTACGCAGAGCAGGGCAAGCCAGTGGCCATCTACGTGGCCAAGGATCTCGATTTCAGCGATGTCTACGGTCTGGAGATGCAATGACCACAGCACCTGTCATCAACAAGCGAGTGAGCCGTGACACCAACGTCGTGGCCCAGCTTGCACCCTTTCAGCAGTATCTCGATGATCCCGATGTCACCGAGATACGAGTCAATAAACCCGGCCAGGTAGTCACGGACACGCGCTCTCAGGGGCGCGTTCTTCATGATCGGCCCGATATCACTCTCAAGAAGCTGGAAGCGCTGACCAAGGCTCTGTGTCACTGGAACGGCGTGGCCAGGAAAGCCATCAACTACCTCGAGCTCCCCGACGGCTCCCGCGGCACCATCGTGTGGCCACCGGCAGTCCTCACCGGCACCGTCCTTGTGGCGTTTCGAAAGCATCTTCCAGTGATCAAGACGCTCGAGGACCTGGAGCGTGAGGGCCGATTTTCCAGCACACGCCAACGGACCTATAGCGATGCCCGTAAGCTGGAAGACTTCGAGCAGGATCTTCTCGACAAACTGGCCAACAATCAGCTCATCGAGTTCTTCCGGGGTGCAGTCAATCATAAGCTCAACATCGCGATCGCAGGCTCTACGGGAAGCGGCAAGTCGACCTTCACCCGCAGCTTGATTCGTGAAATCCCCGTCACGGAACGCCTGATCGTTCTCGAAGACGTGCACGAAGCCGGTTCAGATGCCCACCATGAGATGGGCTATATGCGCTATGGCGACGGGGCTGGTCGCGTGTCGGCCAGCGAGTGCTTGACGGCCTGCATGCGCCTCACGCCTGATCGGATCATCCTCACCGAGCTTCGCGACGATGCTGCCTGGGACTACCTGGAAGCGTCGAACACTGCCCACCCCGGTGGCATATTCTCAACGCACGCGGAAAGTGCAGCCAGCGTGCCGGCGCGCCTGGCTACGCTGGTCAAGCGATCCGAGATTGGTCGAGGGCTCGACTGGGAAATCATCATGAAGACCATCAACACGACACTGGACGTCATCATCTTCATGGAGCACTACGCCATCACCGAAGTGCTGTACGATCCGCAATTCAAGAAAGAACAGATGATGAAGTGAATGCCATGACCTTTCTCTCGCAATACCTACGGACGCAAGCGCAAGTGCAAAAGCTCCGCCTCGAGCTCGACGTTATGCGCCGCAACGCGCGCCTAGCACACGACCTCGAGATGCGAGAGAAGGTCCTGACCATCGTGGCGGACTATGGCCGCGACATCGACGACCTGGCTGCGATCGTCGACCTCGAGCGCGGATACCATCACCGCCCCCTCCCCCGCTATCAACCCTCGGGCGCCCATAGCCCGATGCTTGTCTACAAGAACCCGCACACAGGCCGTGTCATCGAGACACGTGGCCAGAATCACCGAGAACTCAAACAGTGGAAACAAGCCTATGGCACCGACGTGGTGCTTTCATGGCTGATCGACAAGCGAGAGTAGACACCCAAGGAAGGTACACAAAGGGTACTTAAAGGGTACTCAATAGGATCACGCCGGGTACAGGTAGGGTACAAAACCAAATGCGCTACGACGAACGCAACTTCAACGGCCGGTGGTTTAGGTTTACCGGCCGACGACTACAGGTGCTGCGAAATGGCCAATGGATCACCCTCAAGAGCTGGCGATCCGGTGTCCATACCTCGTTAATGCAGGCGCACGAAGCGTTCACCCGCGAACGCTTCGACGCTGGCATGTCTCTAACGGATGTCATCAACCGCGGCGGTCTTTGACCCTAACGCTCCAAACCACGATCGTCAGCCTTCTCGCGCTGCTGCTTCTGCTGACGTTCACGAGCCGCCTGCTGCACTTCCTGTCGCCCTTCTCGTTCCTGCCCGCCGAACCCTCGATCGTCGCGTTCCTGTTTCCGGTCGCGATCGCCGTTCTCATGTTCATGTAGGTGACGCTGTAGCTGTTTGAGATCCAGCGCCGTCGATTTCTCCGTTTCCTTGCTCACGGCCGCCGGCAGCTTCTCGCGGCTGTCGGTATAGACGTTGGCTTCGTGGCGAGCGCGGGAGATCGCCACGTAATACACCTCCTTCGATGAAGTCCGCGACTTGGAATCGAGATTCACGAAGATGCGATCCTCGGTCAGCCCCTGAGAGCTGTGAACGGTGGTCGAGTAGCCATAGCTGAGTGGCAAGGCACCCTTGTTGTCGAGCTTCACCACACGGCCTTTGTCGTTTTCCATCAGCAATCCGGAGCTACTCACATCGCGAACGGTAAACCGCTCGCCGGTGCGAAGATCCAGGTTGGCCACGTTGCGCTGGATCTTCACCTGGTCGCCCTTGGCCAGCTCCTGCTTGTCGACCCGGTACACACTGAGCTTCGAGGCTCGAGACGGATTGAACTGGATCTGCTCGCCGGTGCTCGAGGTCACCGTCAGCTTGTTGCCTGGTCCGTTGTCGATAATCCGGTACTGCTCACCCCGTACCAGCCCCACCTTGTAATCCTTCTCTGGGACGATGATCTGGCCCTTCTGGTAATACCGGCTGTCCTTGCGCTCGGGTTGGGTCGAGTCGTCGCGATGCATGAGCTCGAAAGGTTTCCCGGTGCCTTTGAGGCCCATCATTTCACGGACGAATCCGTTGATCTCCTGGCGACTTTTGTTGGTGCCGGTCAGCACGATCGACTTCTCGCGGTCAGCCGCGGGCAGCGCCATGAAGTCCTGGGCCATCTTGAAGTGACGCTCATTGGCAACCGGAACCTCTTGAATGCTCTTGAGGTGGCCAAGGGATTGGCCGGTCTTCCCCTCGGCGGCAAACTGAACCGCTTTCAGCAGCTCTGGCGAACTTTTCTGCCGCTGTATCTCATCCATCCGCGACGTTTGCATCCCTGCCTTCATCAACTGCTCCATCGGCTTACCGGACTCGATAGCCTTGGTCTGGCTGATATCGCCCAGCATGACGAGCCTGGCGCCATGGCGGTCTACCTCTTTCATCAGGTCACGCATCTGACGTGCCGGGACGACCCCGGCTTCGTCCAGGAACACGACGCTCTTGGGTCCCAGATTCTTCTCGCTGGCCTTGAGGAACGCCGCCACGGTCTGCGAGTCGATGCCTTCGTTCTTGAGGTTGCCAACCTGGCTGTTGTACATGGCCACCCCTTGCACCTGGTAGCCGCGGTCTTCCAGCAGCTCCTTGGCTGTCGTGGTCATGAAGCTCTTGCCGACGCCGGCGTAACCTTGGACGGCGGTGAAACGGTTGGTGCTAGTGCCAATCATCTGGACCGACTCACGCTGTCCCTTACTCAAGGTCGAGTGACGCTCGAGGAATCGATCGACTTCTTTGTCCTTGGCCACCGCCGCGACACCGCCGCGCCCCTGGCGCTCCATACGCAGGATGTCCCGCTCGCGCTGCATCGCGATCTGCGTGGTGTAGCGAGGCTCCGCTTTGAACAACCGCCCCTGTTCGATGCCTTGATCGACCAGCCGGCGAGCCTCAGCCTTCGAACGGCCCGTGTCCTCCTGCACCTGGCGCGTCCATTCGGCACGGGTGAGCGCCGGACCTTCCTCGCTCTTTCCTTTACGCCCATTACCGGCCTGATTCATCGACCGATAGGTGTCGGACTCCTTGATTAGATGGCCTTCACGGGCCCGACGCTCGATCGCGGCACGGATGTCGGTGATCGACACCACGGGCTGGCCATGGGTCAATGCATCGTGCTCGAGCTGCTTGGTGGTGACGATCGCCTGGCGCTCGGTGTTCTTCTCGATGGCGAACTTCACCGACTCGTTAGCCCAGTGCTCCCTGGGGTTGCTGAGATTGGTCGGCATGCTTTGCCGATCGACAGCCTTGGGATCGTAACCGGCCCCGGCCCACTCCTTGCGCGAATAGTCGATACCCGCCTCTCGGGACCGCTCCTGCCAAACTTCACGCAACACCTCACGATCGACGTTGCCGTCCTTCTTACGCCGTGTCGCCAATGAGAGCTGGTTTTTCTCCGCCTGGGTCGCGCTGCCGCGATCCAGGCCTTTTTCGGCCAGCGCCTTTTCGATCTGCTGGCTGCGCTGGCTGAAATGGTCAACCTGCTCGCGGGAAAAATGGGCCAGGTCAAAGGTGCCGTTCTTGTCATAGCGAAGCTGGAACCCTTGGCTATGAAGCTCTTTGGCCAGCTCCGCCCTGTACACGTTGCCCAGATGGGACAGCGAATTGACGATCCGATCATTGGTCAACGCCCGCCACTCGCCATCTTTACGCTGGGTCAGGTTCATGACGAAACCGTGGGTGTGAAGCTGTGGATCGAGTTCGCGCGACGTTTCGTGTCGGAAGGCGGCGACGGCCAGGTTCCCGGTTTCTTCGATACTCGTCTTGCCCTGGGTGGTGCTGCGCGCCATGGCCAGCCCCTCGGCCTCTTTGACGGCGGCCGCTACCGCCTTGTCATGGGCATCGATGATCCGCTGGTCACCATGGACCAGCGCCTGCAACGAGACCCCCTTGGGGGCCGAGAAAGTCAGGTCATAGCCAAGGCGCTCCTTGTCCATGTCCTGGAGCTTCACCCGCCGAAGCTGGGTCTGGTCATCGATGTGGCCACGCATCAACTCATGGAAACGCGACTGATCGACATGGCCATCGAGCCCCAGTGTCTCCGCGGCCTTGCCATGCCACTGCATGGCAGACCCGTCCTTGGCGTAGTAATCATCGGCACTGTCGGTGTAGTAGGACACGACACTGCCAATCTGCTGACGACTGATCGTGGTGATGTTGAGCATTCCGGGACCTATACCAACTCATTGGGAACGAAGGCCTCGACCTTGTTCTTCCGGGTGTAATTGACGTGCTCGAACTCGATCGGGGCGACGGGCAAGGAACCAGGAAAGGCCAGAAAGCCATGCAGGTCATCCAGCGCGGCTATCTGCGAGGGCATGACGACGTGCTCAGTCACCGTTTCCTTGTGGATGCTGGTAGACGGCAGACCGCCGAATGAACGAGTCGAACCCCGTTTCTCGCGCTTCACCTCGTGCTTGCCGAGCATGTCGGCCATCTGCTCGGCGGTGTCCGTGCCACCGCGACCGACACCCAGCGCAATCACGGTGCCCAGGTTGGAAAGCAGGGTGGTGGCCATCTTCTCGCCGTAGACCTCCTGGAGCTGGGAGAACGACTGGAAGCCGATCACGTTGCGAAGCCCCTTACGACGGCCGCGGGTGATGGCCTTCTGGATGGTGGGCAGCCTTCCCAGCGACTCGAGCTCGTCGAGGAAGGTCCAGATTCGGCGATTGCGGGAGTCCTCCATCGCAATGATCACGTCGAACAGGGTATCGACCCAGCAGGAGATGAGCGGGGTCATCGACTCCTTCATCTCTTCGTTCCAGGTGATGAAGAGGTTGCCACCGTTGGGATCATTGACCCAATCGACCAGCGAGAAATTGCCATCGGGCATCTTGAGATGGGGTGGGAGCTTGTTGGACAGGGTGAAACGCACGCTCCCGACCGCCTTCGAGTGACCTGAGAAGATCGCCGCCGCATGGGTGCCCTGGCAGAATTCGGCCAGCTCCTTGGAGTCCTTGAGGCAACACCAGTCGAACACTTCCTGCATCGACGGGTTGCGGCTTGTCGCGGCGACCTTCTTCGCCACCTCCCGGAACAAGGTACGACCGTAGTCATTCCATTCTTCACTGTCGCTACTGCGCGATATCTGAATCACAGATTTGGCATAGCGCTCGTAGTCGTAGTCATGACGAATCTCGTTGAAGAACTTCCAGCCGGCGGTCCTTGCATCGTAGGGATTGAGAATCGTATCGCCGGGACGATAGAAGGTTTCGACGAAAGTACCGTCACTATCCAGAATGATCTGGCGATCGCCACGGGACATGGCGCATAGCATCATCTCTTTGAGGATGGTCGATTTACCAGCACCGGTCCTACCACCAATCGCGAAGTGTGATGTCTCGCTTTTCGTCGGAACCGGCACTTTGGCGATCGTAATCTGATCCTTTTTTCGCTCTTTTGTCTTGCGCGATAATTCTCGCTGACTCCCCATCTTCGTGCCGCGATAGAACTTCTGAAATGGCGCCCCCTTGAAGACGGGTTTATACAAAATGGCTAGTGCGATATTCCCCGCGATAGCCAATACGAAAACCGTGATAGGGACACCCCAAAGCAGCCACCCTTCGGCGTAGAATTTGAACGTATATTGAATCAGCGGCACCAGCATTTGCTTGGCGTTCTCACGTGTCATATCGAAGCCAAAGATCGCAACGGCCAGCCATGACAGGCAGGGCAGCAGCAGCATCGTGAAGAACGCCACACCAACCCGTTGAGACTTATCCATCGTTTTCCTCCCGCTGCTTGAGATAGGTTTCCGACTCGAAGGGGACCATGCCGACCCGCTCGACTTCCCCCATGGCTTTCTGACGAACGTCCTGCTTGTACTGGAACCGCATCATCATCAGCATCTCGAGGACCGATGCCGCCACCCAATCGGGAACGCCGGGGGAGTCAACCTGGGCCGGGCCACTTTGGCCACCCTGGAGCGCTTCGAGGATGTCTTCGCGAAGATCATCCAAGCGGTGAGCGAGACCGCTATGCGGATCGTGATCGCCAAAGACCAGGTGGCGAACGTAGGCGGACACGTTGCCGCCGCTACGCGCCTCCAACTCGTCTTTTTCCGCTTGAGAACAGCGGACGCTGATAACTGGCATGTCCCTTCCTTTATGTATGACGCATGTATGACATCAAAACCCGCTTATAATAGGCTCTACAGGCCTATATGTCATACGCCGGTATGACATAGAAAACAAGCCATTTTGATTTTGCGCAGCAATATCAATGGCTTAGCGATGCGAAGCATTGCGTATGGTGTATCGCTCGTTAAGGATCAAACCTACCACCCCAATGGGCTCTTGCACCACGTGTTAAGGGCCTCTGGACCCTCTTGAAAGCGTTTTTTCAAAGGCTCCAGAGTGCGAAGCGCTCTGGTGAGTACAGGTAGGGTACGAACGAAGTACAACCAGGGTACACTAAGAGTACACAAAAAAAGCGAATCCAAGGGTTGAGGTACTGAAAGGGTACAGGTAGAGTACAGAACGAGGTCGCAAAGGAGAACGACGTGGACCTATCAGCCCTAGGCATCAGAGGTAAGCCCACATGCCACTCACCAACATCAAACCGCGAAGCGATTCGGCAGTCGTTCGCAATCTGCTCGACGACATTGAGCAGGCGATCGACAACGGTGCCTCGAGACAGGAAATCTACGAATCCATCAAGGCCGAGCATCAACTGACACTCAGCTTCAATGGGTTTTGCGTGGCCCTGAAACGAGCGCGTAAGAAACGGGATGCAAGTGGATCGCACGATCCACAAACTATTCAGCGAGAAACTGGATCGTACAATCCAAACAAGAAGGTTAGTGGAACGCACGATCCAGAAGCCGAAACGAACGATCCGACACCGGCCCCCTCTCCGGATGAGAAGCCGGCGGAAAAGAAAAAGGCAATGCCCATGAAAGGTGGCGCTTTCCGACCACCCAAGGGATTCAATGCCAACGAGTTCGACACAGACAAATACGGTAGGAGAAATGACGATGAGTAAGATTGCGCTTCTGAGCTACAGCGGCACCTGCGGAAAGACGATGACGGCCATGCATTTGTTTCTACCTCGCATGCCCGATGCGGTGTTTTATGCCATTGAAACCATCAACCTTTCCGCGGCCGATCTAGGCGCGAAGAATGTCCGCACGCTCAAGGGAAAAGATTTTGGCGAGCTGATCGAGGATCTGGTGCTGGAAGACGATGCAATCGTCGATGTCGGCGCCTCCAATATCGAGCCATTCATCGAAGCGATGTCTCGCTTCGCTGGTGCCGATGAAGAGATCGATCTTTATGTCATCCCGGTAACCCCGGAACAGAAAAGCTATCTCGAGGGCATCTCGACGGCTGCCGCATTGGCCGAGTTCGGTATTCCCAAGGAACGTATCGTTCTTTTGCCCAACCGGATCGAGGAAGACCCGGAAGCGGAAATCCCCGCCGCCTTCAATTTCGTGAAGCAGAAGAAGTGCGCAACGATCCACAAGGAAGCCTTCTTGTACGAGTCGGAGGTATTTGGTTATCTCAACCACCATAAGACGACCTTCCCCGAAGTCGTCGCCGACAACACGGATTACAAGGCCAAGGCCCGTGCGGCAGAATCCAAGGCCGACCGTACCAAGTATTCGCAGCTCCACCGCTGGCAGCGCCAGGCCATCCCGATCCACAACCATCTGGATATCGTTTATCAGACCATCATGAAGGGGTAACCCGATGAGCGACGACTATCAGCCACCTGTCGGGCGCAAGCCGCCCGACAAGTACGACATCCTCATGGACTGGTTCCTGGCTGACGCGAAAGAGATTCTGGATCGCCTCGCCGGGCAACAGCAGTTGACCGATGAGGGCCGTCAGGCCCTCGTCGCGGTGGTCGACGACCTAAAGACCTTGTTGTCAGAGATACGCACCGAGTCGATCGAGGCTCAGCGTGATATCCAGCGCTTAGTGAAATCAGCGGAAGACACGTTGGCCAAGGCAAGCCGTGCCGGGGTCAGCGATATCGAAGCCAGGCTTCGCCAGGGCACCACGCGCATTGCGGTGACCGCCGCAATCGCCGGCGGCGCCGGCGCGGCGGTCGGTGGTGTGATCGTCGCGTTGGTGATGCCACTGCTCTGATGCCCCCCGGTTTGCGTCGGCCGCCCTCGAGGCGGCCTTTTTTTTGCCCGCGTAGCGGGCAGCAAGCGGCGCGCGCAGCGCCGGAGGCGCGTAGGGCAACCGAAGGGCGCAACGGCGCAGCCGTGGAGGGCAAGCGGAGCGCGCAGGGCCGGAGGCCCGGAGAGGACAAGGGGGCGTTACCCGAATGGCCGAGACGCGCGGTTTTTGGCGCGGCTCGGTGAGCGCAGCGAATAGCACCCGGTGCCGGCGCAGCCGGCATGGCCTGGAAGGGGTTGGGTATCAGGGTGGCGAGTGCGCCGTCAGACACTGGCTGCCCGACGACCGGCCATGCTGGCCAACGGCAAAAGCCCGGCGGCAGCCGGGCAAGGGGTGGGCCGCGAAGCGGCCAGGTGTGGCACCGCCAAGCGGTGGGCCGCCATCGGAGATGACGGCTGGGGTTTCATTCCTGCGCCTCGTGGATCTCGTCGAGCGTGTCGCGGTACTCGCGTGACGCTGCAACGAGAGAAGCAGGATCAAGACCATAGCCCCGCCGCGTGGCTGCCTCGATCAAGGGTTGTCGATCCTCGTCGTGATCGAGCCTGTCGAGCCAGTACAGCAGCGACTCGAGGACGCGTTGATGATAGATCTCGTAATACTGACCACAGCCACGCATGGCCGCCGCTTCCACCTCTTCGATCAACCTCCCCGGTGTGATCCAGCAGCCCCGGCGTAGATCGCGGGGGTTCTGGATGTACTGCGGCCCCGGCGGTGTCGGGCGCTTGCGAAGCAAGACGCCAGACGAGCGGCGCCGGTGCTCGGCCGTCAATAAGCGTTGACGAACACGTCGCTCGTCGCAATCCATGTCAGGATCGACGATGTAGCCCGACGCGCTGGCCACCTTGGCCAACTTCTCGACATCGGCGCGCTATAGATCGTTGACCGCGAAGTTTCGGCCATCGCTTGGATAATGTGAATATATTAGAACACTTAAAAGCTATCGAATCCCACGAAAAAGGCCCGCCGTAGTGGCGGGCCTTTATAGGTCTGGCGCTTAGTGCTGCTTGCGATCTTGTCGCCGGGAGTAGCGCCACGCTGAGAACACGAACGAGCCCGTAAAAATGAGCAAGGTCGCGCCCATTACTGCGACTGACATCGCATTGTCCATCGTCACTCTCCCCTGTCCTCGGGTTTCCCTGATTGTAGCATGGCCGTACCGTAAGCCGATCCCACGATGAGCACCAGCCCGCACAGCAGTCCCAGAACCCCGGCCCAGCCTCCAAACTGCTCGGAGATGAAGGCCCCCACGAAAGAACCACCGGCAATGATGTTGCCAATGCTGGTCGATGCCTGTAGCACCTCGCGGCGGAATCTGACCCAACGGTTCACGTCTCGGCTCATCGCTGGCCCCCATGTTTGAGGTGTTGCATATCGAGTCTCCTTTGCAGTGGAATCGAGGCGGATGCCGCCGCCCCGAGGGTTCCCATTATCGGCCATCGCCCGGATAATGTCAATACATTAGAACACTTGACGGCAAATGTCGTTCTATTACTGGCGGCGCGCTCTCGAGTGCCTAGCTATCCGGCACTTGGCTGCGTGTACGCTTGGGGCATGCCTGACGGTGAAGTCAGCCAGCGCGGTGAGCTGATAGCTCACCCGCTCGCCAGCCGCGTCGACGGCGGTGTGAATCGTATTCCCTCGATAGTCGAAGCTGTAGAACATGAAGCCTCCACCGGGGCCGCTTACGCGGCCGCCGTCTGTTGTAGGTGGGTGTCGAGGCGCTGCAAGATCCAGTCCGTGGCTTTCTGGGCCTGAGCGGCCGCCTTGAATATGGCGCGCTTGTCGGCCTTGAGAACGGACAGCCAGCCATCGATGTAGGCCGCGTGGTTGTCGAGCTGACGCGGCAAGCCTAGATGAGCGCAGACGAAAAGCGCACCTTGCTCGGCGACCATCTCTTCGAACGCGTAAGCGCCGCGCCTCACGTCCGTTTCATAGGGTTTGCGGTCGCAACGGTCGCGGTGCTTGGTGGCGTGGACCAGCTCATGCGCATAGACGGCGTAATAGTCCTCGCTGACCGGGAAGCGGTCACGCTCCGGCATCGTGATGGAGTCATCGGACGGACGATAGAACGGTGTCACGCCACCATGCGACAGCGGCACGCCGCTGGCTTCGATCAGGTGATCGCCGATTTCAACAGGCGTGAAGTCGTAGCGGGGCCGCTCGACATCGCGCAGGTGGTCCACGTCATCGATCTGGTCGAGGTTGAACAGGGTGAAGCTGCGCATCATCGGGACCGTTTCGGTGACGGCCTCGCCGTTGTCATCGGTTTGATCGGTCTCTTTCTCGAGCGTCTTGTAGAAAATGGCCAGCGTACCTTTTTCGCCCTTGCGCACACTGCCGCCGGCATCCTTGGCTTGCTTGAAGGTCATCCAGCGTGGAGAGGTGAAGCCGCGACGGTGCTGCTCGATCCAAAGGTTGATGATATTCACGCCGTTGTAGACGTTGCCGCTCGAGGCGTTGTTGGGGATCGCCGGAACGCCGGTGGTGTCCTGCTCCGGGGACCAGGGCACGACGCCCTGCTCGAGCATGTCAACGATGCGGTCGGTGATTTCCTGACAGATGTCGCGCTGGACGCGGGCCTTGCTCTGTTTCTTCGCTGCCATGATGAGTCTCCTTTGCTCTCGATCCGAGGCGGATGCCGCCGCCTCCTGATGGTTCCCATTATCGGCCATCGCCCGGATAATGTCAATACATTAGAACACTTCTAAGCGATCTTTTTGCCTCGGCCCGGTGGCGTCCAGGGGATGGCGCGCGCGCCGCGCCGGACATGCTTTGATGGGTGAGGTCGGTTGCGGGAAGAAAGGGGTAGGGGAGCCCCGAAGGGGCGACAGCCTCGTTCCTGACTCGAGCGCACGCCCTGGCGACGTGACATGCTTCGACGGTTTCGGCCTGGCTGCGGTAGCCCGACCGCTGCCCGCGCCGGCGCCGCGGTCCAGGGGTCGTGGAATAATGGAGGGGACCCGCGCAGCGGGGAGGAAACCGTTATGCCGCGAAAGCCCCTTGACCGTCATAGGCGCCAAGTGGGCGAGGTTCCAGGGCATCCGCACCAGGGAAACCGGCTGAGTCACGCCATGGCGATCGGGGCAGCAACCGCCGCCGCAGGCGGCAGGAGAAGCGCCGCAGGCGCGCAGGCAACCGAAGGGCGCAACGGCGCAGCCGTGGAGGGCAAGCGGCGCGCGCAGGGCCGAAGGCCCGGAGAGACAAGGGATCGTGACCCGAAGGGCCGAGACGCGCCGGCAGTTGGGCGCGGCTCGGGGAGCGAAGCGAGTAGAGCCCGACCCCGAAGGGGGTGGCGACTGTTATTTTCAGCTCAGTTCGCCGAGTGCGGTACAGCGAGCGGTGTTCAGCGCCATCTGCAACTTGTGCAGCTCTAGCTCAGACAGGTTATCCGGGTTCTCGTCCTGATAGCGTTTCAGCGCGATCTCGGCCGTCTCCGTGCCCACGTAGACCAACCGGAAGCCGTACCGCCCTAGCTGCCGGATTCGTTCGGCATTGAGGATCGATAATTCAGTGCCTTGCTGTCGTTCGAGATCCATCGCCCCCCGCAGTTTGCGAGTCTCTTGCGGGTACGTCCCCATCAGTGCGGCAGCACCGTGCAGCGCGTTATCAGGCAATTCGCCGAGCGAGGCCGCGTAGGGCGACGCCGCAATGATGGCGCGCAGGCCTTCGATGTCCCCATCGGCGAAGTGGCCGGACAGCGCCAGGGCCAACTGCTCGTGATACTCCAGGTGTTGCTTGTCCATGTTGATACCTATCGATCAAGTGCCAGGGTTGGAAGGCTGGCCCAGCCGGGCCAGCCCGTAAAGGGTCTCGCTCAGAAACCGCACCAGTGCCGTCGGCGTTCCAGCCAGGCCTGTCGACCCGGCTTCCACTCCAGGGCAAGTCCTTCCTCCATCAGCATCTGACCAGCGTCCCGGCCATCCAGCTTGAGGTGGATCAGGGGTCGGTCGTATTTGTCGATCTCGCCGGTATCGACGAACTCCACGTCGCCCGCGTCACGCATCATCGCCTTGAGCCTTGCGGTGGCCTCCTGGCCTTTCTCGAGCTCATGATCGCACCGGGGCTTATAGGTTTCGGGGGCATCGATACCCACGAAGCGCAGTCGTTGGCCTGCGATCTTGAGCGTATCGCCATCGACTACCTGGGGAACGACCCCCACCAGGTCAGGGACGGGGATCTGTGCCATCGCCGGGGCCGACAGGCCAGCGAACAGCGAAAGGCCGACAAGGGCGGCGGTGAAACGGTGGGCGGTTATCGAAAATCGCATGGGTCATCCTGTGTCGGGCGCTACTCCTGATAGCGCGGGGTGATGTCATGAACGTGGCCGATGATGCGCCACCCGGCGGCGGCGGTAGAGCGCCGCACTGGACGTCCAGCTTTCTTGTCGAGGTGTTCGGTCAGACGCCGCTGGGCGGCACGTTCAAAGGCTTTCAGCTCGTCGTCGTTCATGGGTTTCCGATGATGGCCCGGTCAGGCCATCAGTCTAC
This sequence comes from Salinicola sp. NYA28a, assembly GCF_976982775.1. The sequence goes on along the minus strand of NZ_OZ334583.1, from coordinate 12,651 downwards.
GGGGCCGCTGTCGCCAAGTCAGTCCGAAGCGTTGGCCGCCTGAATCTCGTCAGGGGTTAACCAGGTCGAGCGATCGCGGGGGCGTACCAATTTGGGGTATCCGGATTAACTGGTTGATTTCGCCAAGAGCAGTGAAGCGACAAGATAGAGCCGTCATCGGAAGATCTGGTTTACATAGAGACATAAGTAGTGCTTGCTACAAGGTTGTAGTAGTCTCTACACTATGTCATGGTTATTGTTGATTCTGTCTCTCCCCACCGAGAACGCGACGGTGCGTATGCGAGCCTGGCGTTCCATCAAGGCATGGGGCGCGGCTTCGCTCCGCGACGGCGTCTATCTGCTGCCAGCCCGCCCTGATCATGTCGAGAAGTTGGAGGCAGTAGCTCACGACGTCCGTGAGGCCGGGGGCATCGCCCATGTGCTACCCACTGACGGCCCAGAAGCCCATGAATTCCCCACCCTGTTCAATCGCTCGGACGACTATGGGGCGTTGCACTCGGCAATCGCAGAACTACGGGCAACACTGGTGCCAGAATCGGCAATGGAGGTCATGAAGGAGACGCGCAAACTGCGCAAACGCTTTATACGATTGTCACAGATTGACTTTTTTCCAGGCGCTGCACGTGATCGGGTCGACCGAGCGTTACAGGAACTGGAAACTGACGCCAATCGGGTTATGTCGCCAGATGAACCACTACCTGCTGCAGGCTCTATCGCTCTGCTCGAACGTGCCGATTACCAGGGCAGGATCTGGGCAACGCGTCATCGGCCCTGGGTGGACCGCCTGGCCAGCGCTTGGTTAATTAAGCGATTCATCGATCCCAAAGCGCGCTTTCTGTGGTTGGGTTCTCCAGACGACTGCCCCGAGGAGGCGCTGGGCTTCGATTTCGACGGGGCTACCTTCACTCACGTGGCTGACAAGGTCACCTTCGAGACGTTGCTGGCGAGTTTTGACCTGCGCACGGTGGCGCTGCAACGGATCGGGGAGCTGGTGCACTACCTCGATGTGGGCGGCCATCAGCCACCCGAGGCCGCGGGGGTTGAGTGCGTATTGATGGGCCTCCGCGAGTCCCACAGCGATGATGACCAGCTATTGCTGGCTGCCAGCGCGGTATTCGACAGCCTCTACACAAGCTACACAAAGGAGAATTAACCATGCCGGAGTCCTCCCGTTCGACCCCCTCACCCGACAGGCCCCATCAAGACACTGCCGTGTCCTCGGATGGCAACCTCAACGAATTCGGCCACCAGATTTCGTTCGGGGAAGCCGTGCGTGTGTGGCTTCGGATCGCAATCCTGAGTTTCGGTGGTCCGGCCGGCCAGATCGCCGTCATGCACCGTATTCTGGTGGATGAAAAGCGTTGGGTCAGTGAAAGCCGGTTTCTGCATGCCCTGAACTACTGCATGGTACTGCCGGGGCCGGAAGCCCAGCAGTTGGCGACCTATATCGGCTGGCTGCTGCATGGTGTCAAGGGCGGCCTGGTGGCCGGCAGTCTGTTTGTGCTGCCGGGATTCCTGAGCATCCTGGTATTGAGTGTGCTCTATGCCGGCTTTCAGGAAGCGACGCTGGTGCAGGCGCTGTTTTTCGGCATCAAAGCCGCGGTGCTGGCGATCGTGATACAGGCCGTTATCCGAATCGGCAAACGCGCACTCAAGAATGCCTATATGTACGCATTGGCGGCCGCTGCCTTCATCGCGATCTTCTTGTTTGCCGTGCCCTTTCCGCTGGTGATCCTGACTGCCGCGCTGATCGGTCTACTGGGGCGACATGTGGACCCTGAGCGTTTCGTGGTCATCAAGGGCCATGACACGCCCGAGGATGCCGGACGGGCCATCGATGCCATGATGGATGGTGGCACCGCACACCATACCCGAGCAACGCGCAAACGAGCGCTCAAGGTGCTCGCGGTCTGGTTGCCGCTGTGGTTCACACCGCTCGTTGTCCTGGCTGTGACGCTGGGCTATGACGATGTCTTCACCCAGATCGGGCTTTTCTTCAGCAAGTTGGCGGTCCTCACCTTCGGTGGTGCTTACTCGGTGTTGGCTTACATGGCTCAGGAGGCCGTGCAGAATTACGGCTGGCTTGCACCTGGCGAAATGTTGGATGGCCTGGGCATGGCGGAGACCACGCCCGGCCCGCTGATCCAGGTGGTACAGTTTGTGGGCTTCATGGGCGCCTTCCGGGACTCCGGACCACTCGATCCCTTCACGGCGGGTATTCTTGCGTCAGTTCTGGCGACCTGGGTTACCTTTATTCCCTGTTTCCTGTGGATCTTCCTGGGCGCGCCCTACGTAGAAAAGCTGCGCGGGAATCAGGCAGTGAGCGCGGCGCTGTCGGCGGTAACCGCCGCCGTCGTGGGCGTCATGCTGAACCTGGCTATCTGGTTCGCCGTACACGTCGCCTTCGGTGAGGTGGATACGGTTCGGACCTTTGGCATGCAGCTGCTGGTGCCGACATGGGGCAGTGTTCAGATCGCCAGTGTCGTGTTGGCCTTGGGCGCTTTTATCGCCATGCTGCGCTTCAAGGTGGGCATGTTGCCGGTGATTTTCGTCAGTGCGCTGCTGGGTATTGTTTACTACCTCCTATTTGGAGGCGCTCCGATCCTGTAAGCGGCAAGCCGAAGAGGTCAGTATCCGGCTCGTCAATTTGAACCACCAACAACGTGGACGACCCCCCAAGTTGAACAATGGAGAACAGTTATGAGAAACCATCCGCTCAAGATACTCATCATTGCGTACGCCCTACTGGTGCAAGCACCCATGGCCATCGCGGATGCCTCCAGTGGCCTCGATCCTGACGTCGTTAGCAAAGCTGCGGGCACACCGGTGACGGTCAAACCTGACGGTGTCGTACGCATCGGCTGGCAACGCGACGACGTGCCCGTCATGGTAGACGGGGTGACGCTCCCGACGCCAGCTGGCCTGGGCAGCTGGGCTGCCTTCAAGTCAGTACCGGATGGTGGCGTGATGCTGATGGGAGACACGGTGGTGTTCGAGGATGAAATCACCCCCGCCATGGACGCTGCTTTCGCCCATGGCCTGGAAATCACTGCTCTGCACAACCATTTCGTGTTCGACCGTCCGCCTGTTTACTTTATGCACATTGGCGGCCATGGGCAGAGCGTCGAAAAGCTTGCCCAAGGCGTCAAGGCCATGTGGGACGCCATCAAGGCAGTGCGCAAGGAGCACCCCGCCCCTGTGGAACGCTTTCCTGGAAGTTCGCCCGAAATCACCGGGGAGTATGACACAGAGTCATTGGAAGCCATTTTGGGTGCCGAAGGCAGTCTCAATGGTCAGGTGCTGAAATTTACCTTTGGACGCAAAGGTACGATGCACGGAACAGAATTTGGCGCATCGATGGGGCTGGCCACGTGGGCGGCCTTCACGGGGAATGAGGACCAAACCGTCGTCGACGGGGATTTCGCCATGACCGCGAAGGAAGTCCAGCCTGTGATGCATGCCCTACGCCGCGCCGGCATCCATATCGTCGCCCTGCATAACCACATGGTGGGCGAAACGCCGCCTTATTATTTCCTACACTACTGGGGCAATGGCGATCCTGAGAAACTGGCAAAAGGGATTCGTTCCGCGCTGGACACCCAGAAAAACTCCAACACTAAACATTAACAGGGCATGACGTCGATTTCGAATGCCGAAGCTACCCGACAATATTCTTCATCTTCCCGAATATCGCGTAAAACACTTCTAGGCGATCTTTTTGCCTCGATTTGGTGGCGTCCAGGGGATGGCGCGCGCGCCGCGCCGGACATGCTTTGATGGGTGAGGTCGGTTGCGGGAAGAAAGGGGTAGGGGAGCCCCGAAGGGGCGACAGCCTCGTTCCTGACTCGAGCGCACGCCCTGGCGACGTGACATGCTTCGACGGTTTCGGCCTGGCTGCGGTAGCCCGACCGCTGCCCGCGCCGGCGCCGCGGTCCAGGGGTCGTGGAATAATGGAGGGGACCCGCGCAGCGGGGAGGAAACCGTTATGCCGCGAAAGCCCCTTGACCGTCATAGGCGCCAAGTGGGCGAGGTTCCAGGGCATCCGCACCAGGGAAACCGGCTGAGTCACGCCATGGCGATCGGGGCAGCAACCGCCGCCGCAGGCGGCAGGAGAAGCGCCGCAGGCGCGCAGGGGTTGGGTTATTGGCCCACTTCGACGACATGCATCGCGGGGCGAAACTGGTCGAATTCGGCAAGCGCTTCATGCGGTGTCGCGCCAGGGAAGACATGGCCATGTCGATCGATGACGACCCAACCAGTGCCTTCGACTGATTCAATGCCGGCACGCCTCAGCAGGCCGACTTCACGCAGTGGCCAGCGGTCCCCGGCGAACTCCCAAACAAGAAGCGAGTCGACGACTCGAGGTTGCGACTGTAGGCAGTAAATCGTGCGATTGTTCGACATCACTCATCACCACCAATCAAGCAACCACGCTCGCGCAACAGACTGGCCATGGTTTCGTGGTCTTCGCGCTTCACCCACACCAACGCCTGGTGGCGTCCTCGGTTAGACCGATCGTGGATGCGCTGATCGGCACGCCGGCGAATTCTTCGGGCGAGCTCCATCGTGATGCCGTCCGTCTCGGCGGCAACCTCGACCGGCAACAGGCCGTCGACGAGCATGCGCTCAGCGATCTTGTACGTCTGCGGCTCCCACCGGTCGAATTGGTCACGCAGCGCCTCCCACTCGGCCGCGGTGTAGCGCGGCTGTCGGAGTTTCAAGCGGCCCGCCGGCGCACCGCCTTTGCCGGGGGGCGGGGTTTCCCGCCCCAGAACAGCGTGATGCTCGAGCAGCAAATCGATGATCTCGTCACGCCGGGCCGTCGGTAGCCAGATTGGCAGGGGCAACAGGGTCTCATCGCCCTGTTCCTGGAGAACGGCCAGGAGGTTCTTGTAAGCAGCATTGGCTTGCTGCCTCGAGATACCATGAAGCCTTCCCGCTTCGGAGATGTTGCGACCGGCCACCATCGATTCGTACAGCGCGCCAACCTGCTTATCCGACATATCCTGAAAAAGCGGGGTGAGACGGCGCCACTCCAAGTCGGTGAGCAACTTGTTTTTGATAGCCATTCGGATGTGTGATCCTTTGAAGATGTTAACGGTATAAGCACCGCCGAACACTGGCGAGACCTCAGTCGAGACGATCATATTCGACCTCGCTCAGCGCGACACGGCGCATGATGTCCTGGTGGGGAAGGGTGGCCACCCCCTGGAATCGCCAGTGGCGACGGCCCAGCCGGGCATAGATCCTCGTGACGTTGCCCACGATGGCATCCTCGAGCACGAACGATTCCCCACAAGCTCGCGCCTCGGTCGCAGATGAACTCTGCCAGTTGATACCCCTGGCGCCGGCGTGTTCGTATTCCTCGGCAGCAATGGGAACCGGTGCCGTGGTCAGGGCCAATGCCTGCTGTTCGATGAATTCGTCTTCGGTGCCAACGACCGCGGTGGGGCGAACGATGCGAATACGGGCCAGCGTGTCGCCGCTACCGGCCGCGACGATCGCGCCTGTGTCGTTACGCTGAGCGTAGTCGATGGCCATCGGCTCGCCGGGTACGTAGATAACCTGGTTCATGCTGTTCTCCTTTGCTGTGGTAGCCAGGAGGCGGATGCCGCCGCCGCTTGGCTGGAAGAAACCTTGTTCAATGGAATGACGGTCTGGGTTACTCGTTACCCATGGCCAGCATGTGGGCACGAATGATGTCCCGACAAATCAGGGGACGTTCGCAGGTGCGAAGGTGCGCATCGAATACGGACACCTTGCCGCCTTCCTCTTCGACCATTTCTCGCAACAGACGGATCTCGTTCTCGGTGGCTTCGTAGTGCTGAGACTCCACAATGCGCACAGCGGCCAGATGGCGCCGTTCAATCCCTCGAAGTCCACGGTTTCGAGTTTGTCGAGCTCGTCTTCGAAAGCACCGAGGACACCAAACTCGGTTGCGGACGATTTGAACCGCTCGATGGCGTCCTCCCCCGGCGCGTTGAAAAGATCATCGATCTGCTGCGCCACGGGTTCCAGGTATCGCTTGGCTGTCCAGGATCGAGCAACTGCCATGAAGACGATGAGCAGGGTGAAGATCCATGACAACGCAATTTCATCGGCTATCACCAGGGCGAGACACACTAGAAGGCAGACGCCGGAGAGCTTTAGCCCGTGGCGGTGAATGAAAAGCGCGACCTTGAAGCGGGGGTCGTGGATGTTCATCGAAAAGTCCAGTTGAGGAAGCGAGAGCGCAACGTAGGAACGATGTCGACGCCCTCGGATGTCATGCGTGAATTGAGATAGACCCGCGCCGGTGTCGAGCTATTGCCGATGACCGTTGACGCGCGGCCCTGAGAGCCTGTCGACGTTGTACCACCATAGACCCGCGGGGTGGAGACGATAGGCGCTGAGGTGGTGTAGCCGCCCGGCGTATAGACCGGGCCGGATGAACACCCGGTCAGCAGGGTAAAGCCCAAGATGGCAGCGATAGCGGTCAGTCGATGGGAAGTCATGGGTATCTCCTTTGCGGTTGAGCACGGATGCCGCCGTGCGATGGTGTCAGTATGGGGGATCGATCTCCCAATGTCAATACATTAGAACACTTCTAGGCGATCTTTATGCACCGCCACGGTGGCGTCCAGGGGTTGGCGCGCGCGCCGCGCCGGACATGCTTTGATGGGTGAGGTCGGTTGCGGGAAGAAAGGGGTAGGGGAGCCCCGTAGGGGCGAAAGCCTCGGATCGTGACCCGAAGGGCCGAGACGCAGGGTGGCGCAGTAGTCATGCCCGCGCCGAAGGCAATTCGTCCCATCGCGTCGTGTAACGGGGGGATCGATTATCACAGCGAAGGTGCCAAGCAGCGCTGGGGGCGGCACCGCCGAATCGCACGGTGCCACGGCCCATGCGGGCATTAAGCTGGTCGACGACAGCCATCAGCTTCTCTCCCTTAGCCCGGTCGGCGTCGCTCTGAGGAGAGTCAAACAGAGAAATCTGTTGGCGCTCCTGATCAATCAGGTCCAGCAGCATGCAACCAGCTTTGACGTAGGCGTGACGTGGCAGGTAGAGACGATCGAGCAGACCCGCCGCCGCGGCCACGATGTCGCGGCTGTCGCTGCTGGGCCGGGGCAACTCGATCGCCAGGCTAGGGTTGTGTTGAGGTAGGTCCGGTCGGTGGGGGTTCGTCCGAAGGAAGACCATCACGGCACGGCAAAGTGACCCTTGTTGCCGCAGTTTTTCGGCACCCCGTTGTGCATGATGCCGGATGGCTTCACGGATCTCTCCGGGGTTGGCGGTCGGACGGCCGAAAGCTCGCGATGTCATGATCCGCTGTTTCTGGACATCCATGCCCAGCATCTCGATCGCTGGCCGGCCCTGGAGCTCGAGGACAGTCCGCTCGAGCGTTACGCTGAATCGCCGGCGCAGCGAGCGCGCATCCTGATTGCGAAGATCCCACGCCGTATGCAGACCCATCGCCGCGAGGCGTTGCGACAGCCTTCCGCCGATACCCCACACGTCATCCAGCGGGAAGCGTTGCAGAAGCCCCTTGATCTGCGGCGAGCCGGGATAGAGTACGCAAACCCCGTCATAGCCAGGCACCTTTTTCGCAGCACGATTAGCCACCTTGGCCAGTGTCCGCGTAGGGGCGATTCCCACGGCTACGGGGATGCCCGTGTAGCGTTTCACGCGTGAGCGAAGATCCCGCGCGTGGTCCTCGAGCTGCCCCTTGGCGAAGCCATCGAAGCTGACCCACGACTCATCGATCGAATACGGTTCGATGCCGGCGCTGTTGTCAGCCAATACCGTCTGGACCCGGTGCGAGAAATCGCCGTACAGCTCGTAATTGCTCGACATCAGATGGGCTCTGCCCGAACGGACCAGTTCACGAAGCTCGAAGGCAGGAGTTCCCATCTTCACCCCCATGGCCTTGAGCTCCGGTGTCATCGCGATGACACAGCCGTCGTTGTTGCTTAAGCACCCAATGGCAGCGGTTGCCAGGTCAGGCCGGAAGACGCGTTCGACCGAGGCGTAGAAGGAGTTGCAGTCAACGATCCCGATCATACTGTCAGCTCCCGGTGAACCGAACTAACGACGCCCCATATCGTGCCGTCGACATCACTCATCGGAATTGGTGGGTAGCGGTTGCCCCCCGATACCAGCCAGTCACGATCCCGGTGTCGATGCCAGGCCTTAACGACGATCTCGCCGTCGACCACAGCAACAACGACATGGCCAGGTGACGGCAGTATCGAGCGATCTATCAGAAGAAGACAGGGGTCAGGCACGGCGTACTCGAGCATGCTGTCGCCGGCGGCGTCCATGAAAAATGACGAAGCAGGGTTATCGATGAAATGAGCGTTCAAGTCGAAATCACCGTTGTCCAGCTCATCCATCCGATCACGCCCTAGTCGGGCATGTGTGGATCGCACTATGCCCAGAATGCAGGTCTCCCCAAGGCGCTCGAGATTCAGCGGCGGCACTCGATCCTTTACTCCCGCATGTCCCGGCCCAAAGGTTCGATGCTGCCAGTGACGAACCTGGACCTCGCCGTCGACCACCGACACGACCACGTGGCCAGGGCGCGGGGCAACACTTCGATCGACCAAAAGCACGCAGGGTGGCACCAAGCTGAGTTCGGGCCTGTGCTCGCCCGTGAAAGGCACGAAACAGGAAGCGCTTGGCCGCTTGACGAATCGCTCGTTGAGATCCAGCGCCCGAGCCGCGTAGTCCTCAGCAGGAGATGGAAAGCCCGCTAAGCCTGCTCTGGTGAACCCTTCGGCGTGTGGGAGAGACAATCGAACCGGCCAGCGGGCCGGCTCGATGGGTCGATAAGTAAGCATGTCGACACCGCCAGATAGCTGTACATTCGTACAGTATCGAACAACACCGAGGCTGCTATCAATCCAATTTTGGGTGAATGCCTGGCGCGAACGCGCTGTTGACCTGTCGATACAGCGCGTTGGTGTCTGATTCCGCGGTCAGAAGTCGTTGAACGGCCGCGTCGCTCAAGCCGCTATCCTGAATGTGAGCGAGTTCGATGAGCACCTTGGCATCTCGCCACGGGCTTTCGAAATCGAAGGGATTCTCGACGACATCGGGGAGCGCGCCTCGCATCTCGCGCAGACACTGCTCGACGCGACCCACAATCGTTTGCTCAAGCGGGTTTTTTAGAGTCATGACTTACTGATCCTCGCTTCTGTTGGTGGGGCAGGCATGGAACCTTCTTCGGTGTTTGGCTTGATACTCTTGGTCTCAATGCCGCTACTACTGATCGATGGTCACGACCCATGCAGGCTCTTGTTGCTGATCGATGATGCTTTGCACCAATCCAAGCGCGAAGCCATCACCAGTGAAGGCCTGGCAATTGACCAGACCGTCATCAACCGGCACCACCTCATCGAGGCCGAGCTGGTAATCGCGAGACTCTCGCCGATACAACATCAGTGCCTCCTGTGGGGAGTGGTGGACGACTATAGCGGCGTCACCGATCTGGTAAGCGTTGAGCGCCATGTTGGCTCCTAATGGGTGAGGGCTGGGCGCTACCATCCTTGGGTGGATATTCAAGAGTCGATGTTGGCCATTGAAGAAGCAGGCTCCGCATCAAAGGTCATAGCTTATCTCCTGCCATACTAGAGCAGGTAGCGAACACAAGTAAATATATTAGAACCTATCAACCTTGCAATGGCATCATTCTGACGCCATATTGACATCTCAACCCAAGGAGTAGCTATATGGCCCGTCTTAGTATCCGATCAGCGCCCGACGATCTGCCAACCAGGCTCGATAGCTTGGCCGAGAGTCATCACCGCAGCCGTGAAGGAGAGATGCTGCACGCGCTTGTTGAGTACGTTGACCGGAACGAATCGGTCAGTCATCAGGAATCGGCTGCCTTACATTACCAGAAGACGCTTTCACAACGACTGACCGGGGCTCTCGACCAGGTGAAATCCCTTCGCGGCTTTTCGGAGTGGTCCGCAGGCATGATCGCCGAGCGCAATGGCGAAAACGATCCTCAAGCCTACATTGCAGGTTTCGCTGGGGAAGGGTCCCTCAGCTTTCATCAGCTCGACGCCATAGCAGAGACAATCGGAGTCGCCCCGGCGTGGCTCAAGCACGGAACCGGAACACCGTGGCCAACCACCGAGGTACGTTTGCAGGGCGATCTGGACGCCAAGCTCGATCAAATGCTTCAAGGCCGACATGACCGCCCGCTCAGAGCCCTTCACCTTCTTCGTGGCGATGACGCTACGGGGGCTCTCTACCTCATCAAGGAATTCCACGATTCTCCCGCCGTGGAATGCTTCTCCACTCCGCACCACGTCAGCGAAGACATCGGCGCCGGCGGAGAAGGGGATCTGACCGAGGTTTTCGAATGGCTCCGCAAACTGTACTCACGCACTAGCGCACCGGCCATTATCAGCTATCTCATGCCATCGGGACTGCGAGAAGCCTGGCGCAACGGGACGATGCACCCCCTGAAAGCCGCGGAAAGGGCATCTCGCTCGACCTGGTGGCAGGATGTGTGGGACCCAACATCGCTTGATCGGGGAGAGTGTTGGGAGGGACAACACGACCTGACTCGTCGAATATTCCGCGCGACTGCCTCAAAAAACGTGGGCCGCCGTGTTCCCTGGTTGGTGCGCGCTGAGCCAACGGCTCATGAGCAAGAGATGTGCGATTGGTGGGGTGGCCTAACCCGAGAGGACCAAAAGCACCTTCTCGACGGAGATAACAATACAGGCCGGGTGGAAGATGCATGGCGTCACCATAGGGCGCAGCGATAGTGGCAAACTCAGGCGCGTCATAAAAGATCCCATTCCGTAGGAAAGCCCCACCCGCTGGGGCTTGGCCATTCACAGACCCTACCTTGGTAACCCCGGAAACACTCAGCCCAACCGTACCTTGATAACCCCCCATTAGCCGCATTGGACAGCCACAACCCTAAGTGTACCTTGATAACCCCCGCCCAAATCGTCTCTGCGCTGCGAAACGAGGAACCCGGTGGGTGGGCCTTGGGTTGATGGGCGAAGCCCATGCAGCGAGCTTGCGAGCGGTAACAGGAGCATTTCACCCTTGCGCGCCTCCCCTACCTCATTTGGGCGCCGCTTATCACCAGCATCTCCCACCGTTCTGCTGACAGGGGTTTACCTGAATTCCCCATGGCGCTTGGTATCCTACTGGCGCTGAAAGTTAGGTGCCCTGGCGCGAAGGGAGGAACGACCGAGCTGAACAGGGCAAGTGCGCTTGCGCATGCATTTTTTAGTATCGCTTTCTCCCGCTCCAGCCGGTTGATGCGGCTCTCGAGTTCCTGGATTCGCTGCTGCTCGGGCGTCAGCGCTTTTGACTTTGGCGTGACACCACCGCGCTCTGCCCGGAGCTGATCTATCCAGCGTCTCAGAGGCGTTTCGCCGACATCGACGGCGCGAGCGGCTTGAGCCGCGGAGTAGCTCTGGTCAAGTACGAGCCCGGCGGCTTCCCGCTTGAACTCGGTGGAGAATGAACGACGTTTTCTGGCCATGGATCACCTCTACTTTGGTGGCGACGATACCACCTAAATGGGTGTCCGGTTTTAGTGAACCACTACAACATCGGTTCAAAAACGGTTCTATACGGTTCAAAAACGGTTCGCTAAATTTTCGGGGCTGAAAAAGGGTATATTTTTCAAGGCCATAAGCTGTGGATATGCGGTTTCGGCGCACCTTGATAACCCCTTTCGCGTACCTTGATAACCCCCCAAGCGCACCTTGATAACCCCTTTTGCGTACCTTGATAACCCCCCAAGCGCACCTTGATAACCCCCTTTTTTCCACAGCCTCAGAGCCTGCCACGGGTGTCTACGACCAGCTTGTCGCAGTCGGTCAGGTGCCAGGTCCACCCAGTGACTTCGGCAACGCTTTCCATGGCCGCCTTGAGACTTTGCCGGTAGCGGCGGAGTGAGGTCGTTGCGGAGCCGCAGAGAGACCGCAGCGTTTCCACTTTAGTGGGGTACGCGCGATCGTGTGTTGAATAGTAGGAGTGCAGCCATTGAGCCAGCGGCTGCTTGGATAGCCGGGCGCGATGAGCGAGTTGAAGTTGTGACCAGCGATTGGTCTGGAACAGAGAGGCGATGCGGGAGTTGATACGGACAGATATAGCGCTCGTATCTTTGTCACGCCACTGTTCGAAAACCAGGGCGCCATCGTAAACCATGTCCCTATCCTCGATCGTTACAACGACGCTGTTGAGCCGACGAATCGTGTCGGCGAGAGACTGCCGACTGAGGCTGCCTGTCGATCGTGACAGGCGATGCAACATGGTCTTCACGGGAATGCTGATCACTGTATGTCCCTGCTCAGCGCCCAAGCGGATCAGCTCGAGCCAAACATCTAGATCTTTTTGGTAGAGCTGAGGCCCGGTCTGCCGGATCGTGACACTGGAAACGCTGGCCACCTTCTCATCATCCAGCATCCGCCGTTTGCCAGGCTTATTGCTGGTGAAGATCGCCGATCGCAAGATCGAGTCCGGGGCGCCTCGCGCACCATGGGCCAACATTTCGAGAGGGAGCGATAGTTGGTTGCCGTCGTCTTGCGTATCTTCATGGCTGATGTCATCACCTGGTGCGGCTGCTTGCTTGGCTTTGGCAGCCGCGGCCCGTTGTTCCCACCGCTTTATGGTCGACATTGGATCGCTGCTCAT